>NZ_JBHSHC010000015.1:0-6059 GCF_042652925.1 Effusibacillus consociatus | reverse complement strand
AAGTTCCTGTTTTCACAGGTGGGGGAAAATTAAATGAGCGAATGGCGGAATTTTCAGTTGACAAATACAGCTGGTGGCAAGGTTGTCTTGGATTTCCTTGAGAAAATAAAGTTGGAAGCTGCGTTTCGACAACTCGACTGTGCCAAAGGTGGTAACTCCATCTTTCCTTTCTGGAAGATTCTTCTCTATCTTGTAGTCGGCTGGTTGCTCGGTTGTCAACGATTGTTCCACTTTCGCACCCTTCAGAACGACTCTCTCATCAAGCGATTCTTAGGTGGACGGTGTCCTCACCATTCCCTGCTTTACAAGGAACTGGGGCGACTTGCTGCAAAGAGCCCTTCTTTGAAGTGGCAACTTCGGCAGCTTACTCACCACGTCATAGCCCCGCATTTACCGGAATCTCTTATTCTGGATTTTGATTCAACCGTGGAGACGGTCTATGGAAACCAGGAAGGAGCAGAAATAGGAGTGAATCCAAACAAACCCGGCCGAAAGAGCTATCATCCCCTTCTCGTGTTTGAAGGGCAATCCCGTTTTTGCTTAAATGGGGTTCTTCGTCCAGGTAATACGCACTCCTCTACCAATGCGATTGAGTTTGCGAAAACCACACTCGAGTTGCTTCCTTCCGGTTCCAATGTCAAATTTGCTCGATTTGACAAAGGGTTTGGGGGAGAAGAGTTTTACCGGTTTTGGGAACAGAAACGAATCGGCTATGTAGGAAAACTGAAATGGACAAAACGCCTTCAAGATGCGATTTCTTCTTGCAACCATTGGAAGCGGTACGTAGACGAGGATATCGTGATTGAAGGCATCACACTGATCTACCAAGCTACGACATGGAAGAAACCCCGGCGTGTCGTAATAATCCGGAAAGCCGAACGCTATGATTTGGATCAATTGCAACTGTACGATTTTCTTTGGGAATATGAAGCGATTGTGACCAACCTGGATTGGTCACCGATTGATGTCTGGCGGTTCTACAACCAACGGGCATGTGTAGAGAATTCGATCAAAGAAGCCAAGAACGGGTTCTCCATACATGCTATTGGAAGTTCCGATTTTGAAGCCAATGAAGTCGACATGCTCATCAAGCTTTTCACCTATAACTTGTTTCAACGCTTCAAGAAAGACTGTTGTGATCCCATCCACAAGGGTTTACGATACAACGGTTCCGTCAGGACTTTCTACAAGTTGCAGGGATATTGGTGAGTCACAGCAGAACCGTGATCCTCAAAATCGCCGATTCTTTCAGCAATCGTTGGATCTAGGAGCAGATGATGGTAAGGGTAGCCCAATTGGAGTGAATTGGGAAAAAACTTAATGGAAACTACGAGAGCCCGTATCGGTGGGGAGGGGGAAAGTGTGCCCAAAAACGAGAAATAATTACCATATCATGTAAAAATGCTTCCAATTTCCAGACCAACCCACAAACTCCCATTCGAATCGAGGCTCTCTATAATGGGCTTTCGAAATTTGGGTTTATATGTCCTTATTTATATGTCCTACCTTTCTTGTTAGCCTATTGGATTCTTTTTGTTATTTGGGCCATTATTAATGCTTACCACCAAAAGAGACTCAACCGCTTTTAGGTTGTTGCCTTTTCGTTATTGAATGCCGTTGGGTGGTTATTGTATCGATATAGCTTAAAATCCGAAGAATCATAAATATTGGATAATGCTATTTACCCCAAAGGTAAATAAAGATTGGTTTCACTACTCTTGATTTTTATAGAAAGTGAGGGCGTACCGTGGAAAGTTTTATAAAGGCTTTGGAAATGGAGCTTAGACTCTATCGGAGAGGAATATGGATTTGGGTTGTTACGATTCTTCTAACTCTATATCTTGCCTCAGGCTATTATGTTTTTGTTCGATCAAACATGGGAGCAGGGCAATTGCTTCAATCCTCGGCTTACATTGTTATGGCAGGTTTCTTGCTCGGAATGGTCGCGGGTATTATCTCCGCTCGACGGGAACAAACTGTGAAGTTTGAAGAGGTTATGGCATCTCTTCCTGGTGATTTTCCTCGTTCTTTAGCAAAGATGAGTGCATGGGCTTTCATTGTGCTTGTGCTTACTATCATCTCAAGCGCCCTGATCTTGATGATTTATGTAATTTCTGGTAGTCAATTAATTTATTTTTGGGGGATGACAGTAAAATACATAGTTGTTTATTGGACATTAACCCTTTTAACCGCTGGATTGATCGGGTTTTCAATAGAACGGATGATCCGATCAAAATTAAAATATCTTCTTATATTTTTACTGTGGTTACTGACAAGTCCTTATAATGGACTGTTTTATCTACCCAAGCCAATAGCTTTCTGGTTGAACCAAGGTCAAACCGATCCGGGTGCGATCTACGATGCCTATACCGGATTTGAAGTGACACAACAAACTATCAACATTCACCTTTTTCTCCTTACCTTATCTATTGCTCTAGTCTGTTTCTCATTCTTTGTCCGACGTGTTCGTGATTATACCAAAAAGGGGAAATGGAACCTCCTAACGATAACTGCTGTTTTTTCCGCAGTGGCGATTTCATTTCCTTTATTCACCATAATGCATGCGGATCCGCGAGCCATGTATTCGGAGGATTACTTTTATTATCGAGAACTTCAAAACGAACTTCCGTTAAAAAAGCCTTTTAATGTACCTCCGACTTTCAACGTGAGCGATTATCGTGTTGTACTTAACCATCAGGATCAAAATATTTCATATTCAATCGATATGAGCGTGAATGTACCTCAACCAAACACGAATACATCGATTGAATTTACACTTTCACATAGGATGCGAGTATCTGAAGTTTCTGTCGAAAATGGTAAAGTTGATTTTAAACAAGAGGGAGATATATTACGGATTCAGTGGCCAAATTCAGTCGTTGACGGAAAACTGCATCTTGCTGTAAATGGTTCACCTGGAATCGGAAGCCCCGTTACGTTTCAGTCATTTTTCTTATCCTCATCGTTTCCGTGGTACCCGGTTCCAGGACGTTGGAGGGTAGCTTCTTTGCCGGCTTATGGGTACGATTTGCAGTACGAAAATGTGGAATTTCCTTATCCCGTAAACTTTGATGTTACTGTTGTTAATCAACATCAAAAGCTCTATAGCAACTTAGACCAAACAGACTTTAATCATTTTGTCGGTAGAGCTCGAGGAATTACGTTGTTAAAAGGAAATTTGCTGGAAGAACAAATAGGCGGGAACAAAGTGATCGCTCCGCCCGACCTAATCAAGCAGATTCCTTCATTACTGCCACAAATCCAAAATACTGCAGATAAAATTGGTGAGCAACTTAAAGTCAAGTCGCCGGTTATTCCGCGAAATATTTTTGTTGTTCCATTGCCGGACAGAAAAATGGCGCTTCTTTCGGATCAGCTCCAATTAGACGTAACGAATGTGCAGTTATTTAGTTTCGAGGAGCACCGATTATTTGCAAATCCAAATCTTGTACTTCGCAGTTTCTTCTGGGAAAACCGTTCTCATGATGGTAACTCCCCGATTGGACCTACGATAATGTTTAGCTTATATGACCAATTATATGGAGGAGACCCTAAAAATCCGAATAATTCGCTCCATATCGATGCGAAAAGACCGAAGCCAAACTACCCTGAACTTCAACCAATTGCTCAAAAATTGCTCGCTTTTTATGAAAAAGGGAACAAAGATGAGTTGAAAATGTTCCTTTCCAATTTCTATAAACAACTCAGTAACGGAGACGTAGATCTTACAAAAATCGAGACAATGGTCGATCAGATAACTGGATCGAATTAGGAGGAATCAACATGGAGTCCCTTACAATAGATAACATTAGTAAAGCCTTTAAAAAACACCAAGCACTTACTTCAGTTAGTTTGGAGATCCCTTCGGGGCTATTTGGCCTCTTAGGTCCTAATGGTGCTGGTAAAACTACACTGATGCGGATCTTAGCAACGGTGATGATTCAAGATGAAGGAGACATCCAATTTCAAGGTGTTAATTGGAGTAAAAATGCTGATCAAGCTCGACTGATGCTTGGGTATCTTCCGCAAGAATTTGGTGCGTTTCGAAATATCACCCCTGTAGAATGTCTCGACTATATAGGTGTTCTTAAAGGATTGAGTGACAAGAAACAACGACGGGACCAGATTCAATGTGTTTTGGAAGAAGTGAATTTAACGGAGCATGCCGATCGGAAAATTCGTGGGTTTTCAGGTGGTATGAAAAGACGATTAGGAATTGCGCAAGCAATTCTTGGAAACCCTCGATTAGTAATTGTGGACGAACCCACAGCAGGACTCGATCCGGATGAACGTATTCGTTTCCGAGGATTACTTCGACGTTTAGCCCAGGATCGTACAGTAATACTCTCCACACATATCGTAGAGGATATTGAAGCGACGTGTGATAAGGTAGCTGTCATAAAGAGAGGTAAGGCTACACAGTTTGCGAACTTGGAAGCCCTTGCCTCTTTAGCCGACAACAAAGTATGGAATTGGTATATTCCGATGAGTCAATATGAGAAGGTTTCGAATCAACACAAAGTAATTTCAACGAAGATAAGAGAGGATCGTGCTGAAATTCGTATCTTGTCAGACGTGCGCCCGTCAGATGATGCCGTTTCGGTGTCGCCCACAATTGAAGAGGGGTATTTAGAATGGATAAAAGAATAAAAGTCCCATCTTTGATAACGGACATCCGAGCCATGGAGTGGCAATTTTGGCTACCTGTCATTGCGAGTATTATCTTAGCGATCTACACCTATACTATTTTGGGCGCGTGTGGATCTCATCTTTCTCTAACGGATATAAAATTATCGCTTGGAATTGGGGCAATTCCACTTGTTGCGTTTTGGGTTATTGGTTTATATCAAGATCTGGTTGAGGCAGATGGAAGGGAAGTTTTATTGTCTCTTCCTTATAATCAATTTCAATTTGGGCTTCTCCGGTTGCTTCGAATGGCCGTTTTGTATGTGTTTGTGATTTGGGGGTTACTAGGAATTTTACTGATTTTGGCCAACCTTCGAATCAGTTATCAGGACTTTTTATTTTCTCTGCTTCAAGTTATGTTTTTTGCGTCTTTTTCTTTTGTGGTCATTCTGGCCACGAAGAATTCACTGATTAGTTATGCCATTATTGGCGTGCTGTCATCGGCTGAATACATGACTCGCGGGGGAATCACCGGCTGGGTCTATCCGTTTGAATGGCCTTTACCTAAACCGCATGTTGCTGTCATGAACATCGTGGTATCGCTAATAATTTCGATTGTATTCTGTTTAACTCTTGGGCAGTGGCTATTCAATAAAAAAGAGTATCTAGTCAAGTAATCCTCGAAACTCATATAGTCAACAATACAAGAGTTATAGATGAAGTTATAAACATATCAGAGTAATTTTAGAGGCGAACCTATGAAGAAAATCATCCAGATTTTTAAATCCTGGTCTCCTTTGTTTGTCTTAATACTCTTTTTCCTTTTAATACGAACATATGTTACTGAAGCTTCGTTCATTCCCTCTACGTCGATGGAACCAACGCTTCAGGTACATGACGTTATACAAATCAATAAAATGGTTAATCCTCAAAATCTCCAATTTGGAGACGTTGTTACATTTTATTCCCCGATTGAGTCTGAAAGAAACAAAAAATTGATAAAGCGTATCATTGGCACGAGCGGAGACGTAATTGAGATACGTGAAGGTTCCTTGTTTCGAAATGGTGTAAAAATGAATGAACCTTACATTAAGGAACCCATGACATATGATTTTGGACCGATTAAGGTTCCGCCAGGTAAGTTTTTTGTACTCGGGGACAATCGGAATTATAGCATTGACTCCCACGTATGGACTAATCCATTTGTAGATCAGAACATGATTGTCGGAAAAGCAGTATTTAGGCTGTATCCTTTTACAAATATCAATCGAATATAAGAAGAATGAAGAGAATCCGAAAAGAGTGATCAGAATGAAAAAGGAACATGAAGATCTCGATAGATTAATTCCACCCCGATTATTACAAATAAGACTCTCGGAATTAAAATTTCCTTACAGGCTCTAGTCTCTTGACTAGGGCCATTTATTGTTTCA